>NZ_JAVIIV010000059.1:0-2835 GCF_033977215.1 Mesorhizobium humile | reverse complement strand
TCGTCCTCGACGCCACCCGGGCGCTGACCGCACGCCTGGCTGAAGCCGAACCGCCCACCGGCCGGCCGCTCAACCTCGACACCCTCGTCGCCGACCGCCAGGCCTTGCTGGACCGCCTCAGGCCGCTTATCGGCTCCGGTCCATGAAGCTTGCTGCAACGGCTCGCCGACACTCCTGCCTGGTTGACCAGCGGATGATGGCGATTTAAGCGGTGCCACGACCGTCACAGCGACGTTTTAGGCAACCGGCTGCGGATCGTTCAACGGGCGGCATACAGGGGCGGGGCATCAGCCGGATCCGACAGCTTCACAACCGCAGCCGGACAGGCTTGTCGAATGGGAAGATGGGCGGGCTCGCCGCGAGTGCCTTCTTCGCGCCGGAAGTGATGATCTCGACTGCGTCCTGCCGCGATCTCCGCCGGCGCATGCGGATTCCGATATGAAGCCGGCCGCCATTCCAACCAGAGACCGGCCGTTTTTCGGCTCTGAAGATTACCTCCTGGATCAGCAACTTTGGCACCAATTACCTCGCGATGAACGAGGACATTTTAATGCCGGCAAAGAGAAGGCTGACCATGAGACAGTTGAGACAAATGCTTCGGCTTGCCGGAAGCGGGATCAGCTCGCGCGAGATTGCGGTCGTGCTGGGAATAGCATGCAGTACGGTGCAGGATAATCTGCGGCGCGTAGCGGCAATCGGGTTGAGCCGACGCTGGATACCGCGGCCACAACGCACCTCAAAGCCACAAGTTCAGGGTCATCACCGCCGGCCAGAAGCGGTGCATCACACCGGGCCATCAAGCGGCAGATGCGCCGCCGCTCCGCGATCGAGCCATCGGCCACATCAAGGCCGAACACCGGATGGACCGCTACTACCTCGCCGGCGAGAAGGGCGACGCCGTCAACGCCATCCTGGCCGCCGCCGGCTACAACGTCTCGCTGCTGCTCAACTGGTTCAGGCAGCTTCTGTGGCTGCTCCTCGCCGCGCTCCAAAGCCGGCCGAAATCCCTTGAAGCCTGACGAGCTTCCTTGTTCACGGGCGGCTAGATAGGGAGATCCTGATTTTTCTGCAGACCCAGTTCACGCCGCACTCGGATCGCTCTCATAAGAATTCAACGGATTGGGAGATGGGGGCGGGCAGTTCTTAGTTCGTTAGGTCCCCAATTTTCGTCGGCTTCCCTTACAACCGCGCCTTTAAGCGCTGCCGCGAGGCTGCAAACACCTGCGTATGAGGCAACGCTTGAATCTCGCGGAGCATCGTTACGTGAGGCAATACGCACGCTCACCTAGGTTGCCGCGCCGCAGGGCTGCATAGGCGAGGCGCGGCATCACCAGATCCGACAGCTTCGCAACGGCGGCTGGACGGGGCTCGTCGAACGGGAAGATCGGCGGGCCGTGCAGCGAGTTCCTCCTTCGCGTCTGGAGGGATGATCTCGACTGCGTCCTGCCGCGCTCTCGGTCCGTCAGCCTGTCGACAGCTGAGTCCCATAGAACAGTTTCCAGCCGCCAGGGCGGCTTGAGCTGCTCGGAACAGGCAAGGGAGATACGATGGATCCCTTTAACAATGTCAATCCATCCCACGTCTCAGATTTCGCCCGCACAGACGATGCAGGCTCGCAACAGCATCAGACCAACCAGGCGCGTTTTCAGGAGCATCTGAACGCGTTGCCGCCGGGCCAGCATCGGCAAGCCGTTCCAAACAGCCGTCTCGCCAGGCGGCGGACCGGCTCACATGCAGATGCGGTTGGACCGAGGATGCTGCAAGAGGAGGACGCCGGGGAAGGCGGTTCGCACTTGCCCTTTGCTCCACCAGCTCACTCACCTGCGCAGAGTTTTGACCAGGACGAGCTCTTTGCCGCCGCCGACCGCGCCGGGCCGTTGCCGGTCGCAAGTTTCGCTTCGGCGCAGTTCTGGCAGGATGCGGAGCGGGTGGTCCACTCACCGGCGCAAAGTGTCGATCAGCCGCGGAGCCGCGCAGCGATTGGGCGCGCTTACGAAGCTTTGAGTTCCATGCCGCCGCCGCGGGTCAACCTGCCCGCCACGAGATTTGGAAGCGCACCCGATCGCGTGAGCCTCCCTCACGTCGTCACGAGCGCATTTCGGCCTGCGGCCAATCAACAGGGCGATTTGACCGGCGCGCGCCATACAATGCCGGCCGCGGCGCCGCACCAGGCTGCCGTCGTTCAGCAAACGCGCCGCCGCAAGCGCGGCCGCGAGCATCCGGACGAGGCGCTTTTTGCCGCCTACCGTGCCGAGGTGGCTAAAACAGCCAAGGTGAGTGAAAGCTCGATCACTGGCGATATAGTGGCGCTGCGCAAGTTCAGCAAATGGCTTGACGAGAACCATCGGACCCAGATCGCCGGCCGGATTGAGGACCCGGGGTTGGACGCACTGGCGAAGAACTTTGTGGGCAACGATGCCGGACTACTGAGCGACACCAAAGTGGCATTGGCAAGGCTCCGGCAGCATTCTGCCGGACAGCCTGTGACGGCTGTTTCGACTGTTCGACCCGGCACGAAGGACGATGAGGAACTCTTCGCCCAATACCGGGCAATAGCCGTGGCCCGCCTCAAAGCACGAACCTTGGGGAACGATCTAGCGGCGCTGCGCAAGTTCAGCACATGGCTTGCCGAGAACCACCAGAGCCAAATCCACGGTCGGATTGAGGACGAGCAGCTGGACGGCCTGGCGAAGAACTTTGCGGGCAACGATGCCGTACTACTGAGCGACATCAACGTGGCATTGGGAAGGCTGCGGCAAGCCTCTGCCGGACAGACTGTCACAACAGCTAAAACTCGCCCCGTCAACGAAGAGAACCAGGTGATCGAAGATGCAT
>NZ_JAVIIV010000058.1:0-3368 GCF_033977215.1 Mesorhizobium humile | reverse complement strand
CGAGCAGTCCGCTCGCGGTATTCCTGTTGACTAAATGCAGGAACGCGTTCCTGTTGACCAAATGTGGGCATAGCAGCTCTCCTATTTTTCCTTTCTTAGAAGCCGCAACATTGGCAAGCGCTCATCAAAAGACCATTAGTTCTACCGGCATCCTTTAAGATACAGCTTCCACGATGATTTCGCCTTCTGGCCAACGAATCCTTGGAAAATCACTGTATTTCGGACAGGCCGTTCAGGCGAAGCTATACGGCCGATCCTATTTGTACGCGACAACTAAGAGGCGTGAGCTGTCGGATGTAAACGCTTCACCTTCTTTGCCATATGCTTCAACAGACTTGAACCCAGCACTTCGCAACATGCGAACGTATTCAGAAAACCCATACTGTCTGTAGGACAGGTGGGTTCGCCTAATGTGTCCATCGCGAATGATAATCCTTTCGAGGTTCTCACGATCGCTTAGCACGTCGTTGCTATATATATCGATCCGCAGATCGTCATTAAGCCGGGCAACGTCACATATGGGAAACTTGTGGCGTAGGGACACGATGCGACTATGGTTGTCGATTAGCAAACACCCGCCCTTTCGAAGGGAAGAGGCGGCTTCACGAAGAACTCTCTCGTTATCCGCGTCGTCGAAATAGCCAAAGGTAGTGTACCACAGAAAAGCAGCGTCGAATCGATCTCTCCAGGGAAGTGAACGCATGTCGCCGAGAACATACTCGACATTTATTCCGCGTTCAGCCGCATCCGACTCGGCTTTTTTTAGCAAGATCGGCGAGATATCAAGTCCGACTACCTGCGCTCCTTTTTCCGACAATCGATTGGCAATCCGCCCATAGCCACACCCAAGTTCAAGAACCGCGCTGCCTTGTGCAAGAGAAAGAAGGTCCCAAACTAACCCCGCCTGTCTGTCAGACGCATCCGGCGGGTTTATCACGCATCCAAAATGTATGTAATCTTCGCTGAAGTATGATTCGAGCTCCTGTGATGAAACAGGCCTAGCTATGTCCTCGCTCATAGTTGCTTACTCTGCTCCTGAATGATGCTTCTCGTGGCGACGATATTCTCACAATGACCGGATAGTTAAAGAGAAGTTTTGTAACAATTTTGTTCCTTCATTTAACTCTTTTGCGACAGTTATTAACATTCCTCATTCGATATTGTACCTGTCCGTCATGCCCCTCCAACAAGAGTGAAACCACTGATCGGCACCGATTCTTCACCGCGCACGACTTTCTGGTTCGCCAGCCCCGCAGATCGACGCCGCGATCTGGGTCCAGATGGCGGAATTCGGCGCCCTCTCGATGCCCGGCAGGCCTGCCGCGACATGGCGCTCTCCTCGATATTGCCGCCAAGGCTACTGCGTCGATGCTCTGGCCCTGCGTATCGAGGCCGCGCTCGATAGAGGCAAACTCCCCAATGTCGCCAAGTTGAGGAGCGAGTTCCTGTCCACGGTCAGAAGCCGTGTCGACGTCACCATCCCGCCGCCCGATTTCGCCGGGTACAACCATTTGCTAGCCAACGCACAGGTGCTGTGATGAGTAGGACCAAGGATCAGGTCGCCGCCGTGCTGCCCACCCTGCTATCGGCACTGCGCCTGCCCAGCATCAGCTGCAACTGGAAGCATCTCACCGACACTGCTGATCGCGATGGCTGGCCCGCGGCCAACCTTCTCGCCTGTCTGCTCGAGATCGCGATGGCCGAGCGCGCCTCTCGACGCACCAGCGAGCCATCGCGAACAGTCCGGCTTGCCTGCCTGCATGACCTTCGCCACTTCCGATTTCGACTTCCCTTCCGGAATCCGAAAGCCCCATTTGCTTTCCCTGGCTACGAGCGAAGGCTGGATCGAAAGCGGCGGCAACATCCTCATTTTTGGTCAGAGGGGCACCGGCAAGACGCACGTGATTGCCGCCATCGGCCCTCATCGATGCCGGTCGCCGCGTCCTGTTTTCCACAACCACCGATATGGTCCAGAAGGGTCATTGAATGCCGCTGACGAATTTGCTCGCCGCAGATCCGCGGGCGCCTCCCGCCCGTCACGCTGCCCCAGCGACAATTACAACTCCGATAGTCGTTGGCCAGTTGCCAGACAGCCGATCCGGTGATACCCAAATCACACCACTCGCTCCGCCCCCCAGGCCATCGTAATCGCCGTCGACCGTTCTCCATAATCGCCGCGCTACAGGCTAGCCATCCGAACCTGAAGACGGTGGCCACAGTGCTGCTTTCTGTGCACGCCGTGCTACTGCGCAAGTTCCAGGCTCTCGAGAAAGAGGGTTCGCGCGCGGGTGCGCCTTGATGCCAGGGCCAGGCGGTTACTGTCGACGCAGGGAATCGGTCCGATCATGGCGCTCACTTATGCCGTGCGATCGACGACCCCCGGGCGCTTTCGCTCCTTGAAGCGGGCGGGGGCGCATTTCGGCCTGACGCCGAAGAAGTGTCAATTTCCGGAACCGACTATAGCGGCCGCATCAGCAAGATCGGGAATGCCGCAGTGCGCAAGCGCTCTATGAGTCCGCCCATATCATGCCGGTGAAGCCGCTCAAGGACTGCACGGAGCTGAGAAACTGGGCCCGCCTAGCGGGCCGGGATGAAGAAGGCCAAGGTGGCGCTGGCGCGAGCTTGCGGTGATCCTGCGCTGCATGCTCGCCGATGGAACTGTCTTCAATGCGACGGCCAGGACGATGACGGCAGCCACCTGAGAAAGGGGAGAACAACCTTATTCGGGCGGGTCACGACACCAAGCCCTCCAAAGCGAGGTCCCGTTGCGGGGACGATGGGATAAGGTCAGACCGCAACAGCCTGCGTGGCATCGCGATCGCGCGTCACTAAATTGGTCGGTTTATCCTCTTCACACTCCATCAGGTGGCGCGCACCGACCCCATGCAGAAGCAAGACCCCGGCACCTGGGCGACGCACAAAGGGATTGAGCTATCGAGGGCCCGTTACAGGCTGTTGAAAAAGTGGCTCGCAGCGAGGCTGTGAGCGTGATTCAGTGTCGGCGGAGATTCGGAGAAAGGGCATGGGCGTCAGAGACGAACGGTTTGGCGAACTGTCCAGTTATGTTGACAGTGAGGCTCGCCTGCGGTGCGACCATCCGTGGCGCCGCATCCGGGCGATTGTGAATGAGGCGCTGGCGGCGTTGGGGCGGGACTTGGCGCTGGTTGGTCGGCATCGGCGTCGATGACGGGGCCTGGGACCATTCGGTGATCTCAAAGAACCGCGACCGGTTGCTGGAAGGCGATATCGGATCATGCGTGATCCAGATGATGCTCATGCTGATTTCCTGGCAGAGCTTCAAAAATCTCAATCCTCACTTTACTTCTCGATTGTTAGCCGGTGATTTCCTTTGGATTATGGCAGGGATG
>NZ_JAVIIV010000057.1:0-3419 GCF_033977215.1 Mesorhizobium humile | reverse complement strand
TGCTTTAAGTTTTTGATTTTAAGCATGTCTTTGTCCCGAAACCGGGCCCACTTTCGGGAGACATGCTTTAGTCGACGCTCTGCCAAGCCAGGCGCAAATGGAAAGCGTGCGATCTTTCTTTCAGGTCGCCGCGTCGATCAATCGCCTGTGAAGCTCGGTCGTCAATGCCTCGACACGCTCGGTGAGAGCCTTGATGGTTTCGGTCAACTGCGTGTTCTGATTCACGAGATCCACCAGCATGGCCGTTTGTTTGGCCATCAGCGCCTGGCGCTCCTCACTGGCGTGGGCAATGTCCTCGCGATGCATTGCCTTGGCATCGGTCGGTGCGATCACGATGACAGCGCTGTGACGAAAGTGGTTATCGGCATCCTGCGTGGTAAGTGTCGCGTTGGTTTGCGCCGTCTGCCGCGCCTGCTCAAAAGCCCGATCCAGACGGGTTTCGTCCGGCTAGCCCGCCGCGACGGGACGACCATCCACTACCGCATCACCAGACCGGAAGTGCTGACGGTCGTAGAGGCGCTGCACTCTGCCTTCTGCCCCAAGTAGCAGCCTCCGAACAGGCCGACTGACAGAACGCCGTCCTTTGCTTGATCCAAGTCAAGGACATGTCGATCGGCCATCTCCAACGCTGTTCTCACACCCTTCGGCAAGTGAATCTCAGCGGCATGCATTCAGCTGGCTTCAACTCGACATCAGCCGATTGAGCCAGACCTCATCCAGGAGCGAACGGGTAATCCCGCCAAACACCCATTCCCTCATTCGGCTATGACCGTAGGCGCCAGATACGACCAGATCAGTTTTGACGGACGCCAGGAAGTCTACGAGGCGATTTCCTTCTTCGTCCGACTTTAGGATTTCGGTGCGCGCCTTGATGCCGTGCCTGGCGAGGAAACTGGCAACGTCCCTGACGCCGTCGCTGATCCAATCAGCCGGATTGCGATCGACCGCAACCACGGTGACTTCATTGGCCATGGCCATCAGTGGCACCGCGTCTGCCACGGCGCGTCTTGCCTCGCGTGTGTCCTTCCAGGCGACGACGACCTGGCCGAGCGGCAAGCTCGCAGCGCCCCTGGCGGCGACCAGCACAGGTCTGCCGGCGCGAAGCATCAGACTGCCCGGATCGGCCATACGGTATGCATCGCCCGTGGATGCGCCGAGCGAAGCGCCCGTGACGACGAGGTCCGCGAGAAGGGAAGCTCTAGCGAGGGCATGATCTGGATTCTCGACCGTGTGCCGCCAGTCCGTCCTGACTGCTCCGGCGACGAGGCTGTCGAACTTGGAGTGGCGATCATTCAGCCTTTGCCGGATTTCAGCCCGCGACTGCTCCCACAGTTCCGCCGCGATGGCAGCACCCTCGGGTGCCATCGTGACGGGCAGCGGAGCGTCGGCGGCGCAGAAACCGATCAGCTGCGCGTCAAAGCGCTTGGCAAGCTCGATACCGACCCGCGTGAGCTCTTCGATTGAACCATCGATGCCGAGGTTCAGGAGAATGAATTTGTAGCTCATCGAATCGCCTTCGGACGTTGAATGGTTTCGGTGCGCTGACGCTACCCCGTGGTCAGGGCACCAGACCTTGATGCGGATCAATGTCGCGGCATCGGACCATCAAGGTATCCGAGACTCGAAATGGATCACTTCGCCGTCCACCGTAAAGGCACCGTTTCCAACGTGATGGATTGTTTTCGGCTTCGGTTGTGCCGGATCGATCCAGGCTTTGAGGACTTCCAGAACGAATAGATTGTACCTGTTGGCCATGCGCGTATCGACGACGCGACATTCGAGATTGGCGAAACATTCGGCCACCAGCGGCGCCGACACCCGCTCGGCGGGCAACGGTGTCAGCCAGGCCGTTGCGAACTTGTCCGTGTCGCGGCCAGAGCAATTGCCGACCTTGACGACCTTGTCCGCCAATCCCACGGGAGGCACTGCTATCACGCACTCCCTTGTCTGACGCAAGGCGAACAACGAGAAGTCGCCGCTCGACACGATGCAGGCAATCGTCGGCGGCGCAATTTGCACCATCATGTGCCAGGACATAGCCATGACATTCGCGCGGCCTCGCTTGGACCTCGTCGTCAGCAGGACGACCGGACCGGGCTCGATGAGCCGATACACTTCGGCAAGCGGCAGTTCCTTCATCTTTATCCCTCGCTTTGCACTTCTTCCCCCATCGACTTTGTTGCCGCCAATATCTTCCTTCGCCTTGATCAGGGTCAAAGCTTCGATGCCGGGTTGCGGGGAGGGCGCTCGGACCAGCGTGACAACCGGCACCGATTGATCACGATCTATGCCGGCTTGAGCGTGTCCCGCCCTTGCAAGGAAAGCGTCCGAATGTGCATGACGCCTATTCCTTGGTGTCTGCCTCTCGTCGTGCTCTGGCGGAGCGCGCGCCGGGCTGTTTTCCGTTGCCGCTGCCAGCGACTGGTCCCGACTGCGCGACCATATTCATGGCATCCAGAACATCCCGATCCGTCAGCTGTGGGAAGCTCATGTAGTAATAACTCAGCGCGCGGAAACGAGCCGGCTGACTCAGGCAGATGACCAGATCGGCTTCCTGAGCCAGCTCGGTCGCGGTATCTGGGGGCGACACCGGAAGCGCAGCGATGATCTTTCGCGGCGAGCGTCGCTTCAGCGCCCTGATGGCAGCTTTCATTGTCGTGCCCGTGGCAGCCCCGTCGTCAACGATGATCACGGTTTTGCCGTCGACTGGCAAAGGTGCCTCGCCGCCGCGATACGCCATGCGGAGGCGCGCCAATTCCGGACGCTCTTTCGCAATCCGCGCCCGGAGCGCATCGTCGCCCAGCCCATAGGTTTCAACGATCTCCCGATTGAGAACAACGTCCGGGGGATCCCCGTCGACGATGGCCGCGACCGCCAGCTCGGGGTTTCCCGGCGCTCCGACTTTGCGGACGAGGATCAGATCGAGTCGCGTCTGGAGGGTCTTGGCCACCTCAACTGCGACGGGAACGCCGCCTCGCGGCAAAGCCATGACTATCGGATCTTGCAGGGTCAGTTTGGCGAGCTCGAATGCGAGCATCTGTCCGGCTTCCTGGCGATCGCGGAACATAGGTCAATTCTCCGGCCACAATTGACGGAGCGACTTCCGGGAGAGCCAGTCGCGCAAAGTGTGCAGGACCGCTTCCAACAATCGGAACGCGCTCTGCTCGTTCCAGCTCAGATCTCTGGCGAGCTCGTTCACCCATTGCTGCGCCTGGTCGGCGGCATGTTGGATGGAAGCGTGCGAAACCGAGTGGGTCATCGTCGTTGGCTCTCAAGTCTGCGGAGATCCACACGCGTTGCGCGGGATCAAGTTCGGCGTCCTGTGGTTTTCACCCACCTGCCTTGTTCACCAGGAGCGGAATGATCCGGTCGGTCTTGGCGACGGCGGGACGGCCGGAGCCGGCATAGGGGATGCCCAG
>NZ_JAVIIV010000056.1:0-3647 GCF_033977215.1 Mesorhizobium humile | reverse complement strand
TGGCCGGCTGAACTGACGTGCGAACGGTATGGCCGACGCGAGTACGTTAGACCGGCTGCGACCGTAAGGCATACGGAATCCAGCTGCTTGGAACGCCGGCAGCCACGCCAGCTGAACATTCCCGCAGAATTGAATTGATTGGACAGCCGATTGACTGGTCTGCCCGTTGTGATTCGCTGATCTGTCTAAAACTTGAGCGACATGACGACAGCAAGGCGGAGCGCCCGGCGGCGCTTCGGCGGGACCGCAGCGTGCGCGTCGTTGGCACCACTGTTCGGCTTGTAGAGCTGTGGATAGCGATCCCCCAGCCGCGCTCTATCTCCATCGAACTTCGCGGCGGCCTTTGCCACCATCATGATGCCTGCGCTTGGAGCAGTTAGCGATTACCAAATCGAGACGAGATCACCGTCGGAAAAAGAAGCTCCCCGACTGCTCCCGCCTGCGCGGCGCTCCGGTCGGCCGCTCGATCGCAAGCCGCGTGCGAGGCGGAAGCTCTCCCGCATGCAGTTCGAGGAGAGACCGATCCAGTTCCCTGTCCTCCGCGGTCAGCCGGTGGTTGAGGCGAAGGTAGTCCATCCAAGTCGGCGTGCGGAACGTCTCCGTCCAATGCAAGGGTTCCTGGAGGTCGCGCTGGAGATTCCAGTGCCGGGCGCCGGCGCGGCTCTGCACCCGGCGGCGTTCCTGCATCTGGTCGAGGAAGGTTTCGACGTTGGCTTCCGGTATGGAGTACTCGATCTTAACCACGATCGGGCCGCTTCTCGACTTCAAGTCGAGGGCGAGCGCCGGCGTTTCGAAGCCAAGCGAATCCTGGTCGGCCTCTTTCCACTGGCGGATCGGGAGCAGCAGTCCGGTGGCGGCAACCAACAAGAGAGCGCCCGCAGAGGCCTCGAGCGCCAGCGTCAGGGAATGGTTTTCGGCCACCACGCCCCAAATCCAGCAGCCGACCGCGACACCTCCCGACGAGAGGGCCGAGTAGATCGAGAGCGTGCGGCCAACGACCCAGCGCGGGCTCGACAATTGCACGCTGACGTCAAGTCCCGTCCAGGTGACGACCCAACCCGCGCCGCCCAGCGTCAAGGCAATCGCCGCCACCACCAGCGAAGGCGTGAAGGCAAGCGCCAGGCAGCAGGCGGCGCAGGCAATACAGGCGAGCGTCGTCAGACGCTCTTGCGACAGCGACCGTCTCAGCGCGTTGTTGGAAATGCCCGCGCACAAGGCGCCGGCGCCAAATCCAGCCATCAGGACACCATAAGCGATCGGCCCTCCCCCGAGCTGGTCCCGGGCAACCAGTGGCAGCAGCGCCAGGATCGAGATGCTCGTCAGACCGAAAAGGAATCCACGCGCGATCGCCGCCTTGATCTCTCCCGACAGCGCCGTGAAGCGGGCCCCGTCATGAATGGCCGTGCTCAATGGCTCACGGGGAAGAGGCGAAGCGCGACCGCTCCATTTGTAGAGTCCTATGGCCCACAGCATCGCCAGATAGGTCAGCGTCGCCACCGCGAAAGCCGTCAGAGGTCCGAAGGAGGCGACAACGACGCCGCCGAGCGCCGGACCGATGCTTCGCATGGCATTGTAGCCGACCGAGATTAGCGTGACCGCGGCCGGAACTTCGCGCTTTCGCAGGATGTCTCCGACGGAAGCATGCCAGGCCGGATCAGTGAAGGCAGCGCCGCATCCAGCCAGGCAGCTGAAGGCGAGGATTATCCAAGGATTGTAAAATCCCAGCGCCACAACAGCGGTCAGCATGATCGACGACAATGCTATCACGCACCAGCCGATGGCCATGACATGGCGGCGGCTGAAATTGTCGGCAATGGCTCCGGCGAAGATCGATAGAATGAACACTGGAAGCGTCGTGGAGGTCTGCACCAGGGCGACCATCACATCCGAGGTCGAGATGGTCGCCATCAGCCAGCTGACCGCAACCGTCTGAAACAGCCAGCCCAGACCGGACAGCTGTGCGGCAAGCCAGACCGCGCGAAAGGTGGGGCTCTCCAGCGGCGCGAACGTCGCCGACGAAACTGAAGCTGCGTCCGCGCGCGCCACCCTGCTCATTGGGCGAGCCCTTCTCTGTTCGTGAACACGTTTAGTTGGAGATTTCTCCCTCGGCGCACTTGCCTCTGGAGAGTGGCAGGATCAGGGCATTACAATGCCGAACCGAGTAATTTATGCGTCTAGGGCTGGAACGCAACCTTTCATTGCGTTCTGTGGCTGCCTTCATTAATCAAGCTGATTTTTGCAGAAGCCATAAAAATTAGGAGCGTTCCGTGACAGAAGAAATCGAGAGCAATAGTGATGCCCTCATCGAGCTTACCGCCGACGTCGTATCGGCCTACGTCTCGAACAATCCGGTCCCGGTGAGCGACCTTCCTGGCCTGATCGACCAGGTTCATGCCGCCTTAAAAGGCACGATCGGCGGCCCGGTCCCTAAGCCTGAGGACCTCAAGCCTGCCGTTCCCATTAAGAAATCGGTCACGCCCGACTATATCATTAGCTTGGAGGACGGAAAAAAGTTCAAGTCGCTGAAGCGCCATCTCTCAACCCACTATGGCCTTACGCCCGACGAATACCGCGCAAAGTGGGGCCTGCCGGCAGACTACCCGATGGTTGCCCCGAATTATGCCGCAGCTCGCTCTGCTTTAGCCAAGACCCTGGGCCTGGGTCGAAAGCCTGATCGGGCCGAACAGGCCGCGCCGGCAAAGAGGGCCCGCAAAAACGGCGCGGCCTGAGTGTTGTTCCGGCGTGCTGACTTGGAAAGGCGGGGAGACTCCCGCCTTTTGCACTGCGTTCCCCGGCCTGCAACAATTTGCGCGAGGCTTCCGTCGATTTCATGTTCACGCGCGATTTCATCTGCGGCGGTCGGTAGAGGCTCGCCGTCGGGCGGCTGTTGCGCCATGCGCAAGAAGCCGTCAGCTCACTTTACTTTGCTGAGATTGCTGGCCGAGGATTTCCCGGTGCGGCGGTCCTGCTCGATCTCGTAATTAACCTTTTGGCCGTCAGCGAGAGTCGAAAGACCCGATCGCTCCACAGCGGAAATGTGGACAAAAACGTCCGGGCCGCCCGCATCGGGTTGGATGAAGCCGAAGCCCTTCGTGCTGTTGAACCACTTTACCGTGCCAGTTGCCATCCATTTTTCCTTTGTATCGGTTGCAGCGTTGGTTTGCCCAAGCCAGTTAACATTCTGACTTGGGGATAGGCGCAGCAAAAACGAGAAATCGCAAGCCCCCTGGATTGCCAGGAGGAAAATCAAATGCCGGATACCGGCTGGTGAACGCTCAACCCCTGCTTTGTCCCTTGGCTGCTGCGGCCATCACTCGCCATGGCCGGATGGTTCGCGCAACTTCAAAGGGAGGTGGTCGGCTGGAAAGCGCGAACATACTGTCATCGGCAGTTTGGGTTCGAATAGAAAGCGTGGGTCAACCCTGCACAGCGGTTTTCTCACCGCGGCTCGACCCCACTGAAACCGCGGCTGACTGTCTGCGTAAAGGACATCCGGGGCTACGAAGAGATCCATCGGGAAGTCCTTTCCCGGCTACCTGGGGTAAGAAAAATTAGGGCGGATATTCGTTCCGTTTTGATGAATGGCGCGGCCCGAGCGCATCCACGAAATCTTCATTTAGGCGGAGGTAAGGCCAAGCGCGTCTAAA
>NZ_JAVIIV010000055.1:0-4065 GCF_033977215.1 Mesorhizobium humile | reverse complement strand
CTTTAAGTCTTTGTTTTGATGCATGTCGTTGTCCCAGAACCGCTGCACACTTCTGGGCGACATGCATTAGCCGCTTTCGCTGGAGCATCAGCGCGGGGGTTATTTGATAAGTCGATCGTATTCGGCATGGGTGCCGATCCAGATCCAGTCAAAGCCATCGCCGCTTTCAAGGGCCAGGGCCCGATAATTGTCGTCTATCCTCGCCGACCAAAGCTCTCCCACCTTTTTGAAATGGAGGGATGGATGTCGCGGATTGGTCTTCATCAAAGTGAAGTTTTTGTCGGCTATGCGCCGAACCGCCTTTGGTAAGGAATTGTATTTTGTCCAGAAGCTAGCGGTGGCTCTGTGCCTCACAGGTCACGCAGTTTGCCAGCGGATATTTCGGCACGTGCTTCTGCCACCAGCTTGTCCAGCCGGCCCGATTTTGCGTCGGCCTCGATCTGCTGGTCCCACAAATCAGCCCGCAGCGCTTCGAACCATGCAGCGAACGCTTTGAGCTCATCTGGGCTGAGCTCTGCTACGGATTTTTCGATCTGTTCGAGTTTGGTCATGCATCAAAGGTAGCACTAATGGGCCAAAAGTGCCATCCGTGGGCCTGCCGGTCCGGAGAGGAACTCGCCCAAAATCCGGGCAACAAAAAAGGCGGGCAATGCCCGCCTTCCTATGCCGGTAGCCTGATCGGGAGCGTCTGGTCCGGGCTGGCAGCTATCTGCTGTTCCAGCTTGTCGGGTCTTTTCGCTCCGGCGCGCTTCTCGCGCGACCGTCAGTACATCCGTGACTTGCCGCGCGCCCCGAACCTTCGTCCGGCGCGCGCCTTTGCTTAGCCGCATTCTGCAACGCCAAGCGATTCCGCTTGGCTGCAAAATGCTTAAGCCAAATCAGGCTGCCTTGCTCAGAGACCCAGCGGCGGACTTGCCGGTGCGGCGGTCCTGCTCGATCTCGAAGTTGATTTTCTGGCCTTCGGCGAGGCTGGTCATGCCAGCGCGCTCGACAGCGGAGATGTGGACGAAAACGTCCGCGCCGCCATTGTCAGGCTGGATGAAGCCGTAGCCCTTGGTGGCGTTGAACCACTTGACCGTACCAGTTGCCATCTAAATGCCCTTCCACATTTGCTTTAGTTTGACCGGACCCGAAGTCCGGCCGGTGGTATCGAAATTTTGGAGACGTCAGCAAACGCGAGGGATCGCGAGGCCCGATCGATCGGCCAAATTCAATGGCCCGCATATAGGACAGTTTGCGAAAGAATACAAGATGGGTTGCCGGCGCGCTGCGCACGGCTGCATGGAAATTTTGACAGCGGCCGCGCGTTGTGGACGGATGAGATGCCCGTCGCTCAATGGAGGGAAACCATGAAGACCATTTTGCTTGCCGCCTGCTTCCTTTTGCTGGCCGCCGAGGCGCAGGCGGTGTCGCGCTACGATCCGACGCGCATGAGCTGCGACCGGGTGCAGGCGACGATCGCCAGGCAGGGCGCCGTCATCCTGCGCTACCAGTCGACGCGCGTGCCGGGGTTGCCGCTTTACGACCGCTATGTGCGCGACGAGCGTTTCTGCAACGCGGGCGAGGTGAGGGCGCGCGCCTATGTGCCGAGCGCCGACACCAGGTCCTGCATGGTCTATGTCTGCAAGCGTCCGGATTTCGAGCGGCGCTTCCGCCGCCGGTTCCTGCAGGACTGACAGGCAGCGCCTCAGAAACCGAACGAGGCCTGCGCGGCCGGCTGCGGGCCGACGCGAACGCCTTCCATGGCGAGCATCTTTTCCTTGGTGGCCGAGCCGCCCGGCGCGGAGAAGCCGCCGATCTTGCCGCCTGCGGCCAGGATACGGTGGCAGGGAATGACCAGCGGCACTGGATTGGCGCCCAGTGCGGCGCCCGTTTCGCGCGGAAGGCCGGCATGGCCAGCGCGCTTGGCCAGTTCGCCGTAGGTGGTGGTTTCGCCGAAGCCGAGCTTGCGCGCGGCATCGTAGATGGCGAGACGAAAATCATCGACGCCGTCGAGATCGACCGGCACGCCGGTGAAGTCGACATCCTCGCCAGCCGCATAGGCCTTGATCGACGCGATCAACTCGACCACCCAGGAAGGTTGGTTTGTCGAGGCTGAGACGCCGGGGTGGCGAAGCAGCCGACGCTCGACCGCTTCGCGGCTGCGCTCCGGCAGGCAAAGCCGGATCAGGCCCTTCTCGCTCCAGGCGATGCCCATGAAGCCGATCACTGTTTCTAACACTGCGTGGCCGGCCGTGATCTGAGATGTGGGTTTCATGGCGTATTCCTTCCGCAAAACAGCGAAAAACGAGTACATATCCAGAACAATATGGCACTCCCGCCCTGTTATCACCACCCGAAAACCGTCTGGCGGCCCCGATTGCCGGGGGTGAATCGCTGGTGTAAGGACTCCTTAACAACCGACAAACCGGACCGCACGGCTTGCCTGCTAAAATCATAATCACCGCGATCGGCGTGCTCGTTGCCGCTGCTGGTCTGAGCGGTTGTACCTCGACCTCGCAAATGAAGGCCGCGCCCGCGCTTGCGGAAGCCTCAACGCCTGTCGTCGCGGACGATACGCCGACCCTTGCGTTGCCCGAAACGGTGGCCGTCCTGCCGGAACCTTCGGGCCTCGCGCAGGTCCAGACCGCGGCGCTGGCCGGCGATGCTGTTGCGATGGCGACCACACCCGGCGCGCCGGCGACGCAAAGCGCGCTCGCGACGCAAGGCGCGCCCGCGACGCAAAGCGCGCTTTTGCCGCCGCCGGTCCAGCCTGGCGCTCCCCTGTCCAGCGTTCCGCTGGCACAACCCGCGGCTTTCGCGGGAGCGACGCCGATGGCCGGCAAGTTTCCGCCGCCCCCGGTGCTGACCGCTGGTGGCTCGCCGACCGGCCCCGGATCCATCAAGCAAGCAGCATCCATCAAGCAGGCGGCGGTCTACACGACCGCGGGCGTCGCCATGCCGGTCACCGGCCAGTCGGCGAAAGTCGCGCCGATGCCCGGTGTCCAGCAGGTCGCCTATGTGGCGCCGGAAAATCCGGCGCTGCTTGCCGCACCCGGCCAGCCCGAAGTGCATGCCAGCGGCCCGCGCGGCGAGATCGAGCGGCTGATCGAGAAATATTCGGCGATCTACGAAGTGCCGGTCGAGCTGGTGCGCCATGTCGTCAACCGCGAGAGCACCTTCAACCCGAAAGCCTTCAATCACGGCCATTGGGGACTGATGCAGATCAAGCACGCGACGGCGCGCGGCATGGGCTATGACGGACCGGCGACCGGCCTGTTCGACGCCGAGACCAATCTCAAATACGCGGTGAAATATCTGCGCGGCGCCTGGCTGGTTTCGGGCGGCAACGCCAAGCGGGCCGACATGCTCTACCAGACCGGCTATTACTACGACGCCAAGCGCAAGGGCCTGCTCGAGGCGACGGGCCTTGGCGTCGACCGCAAGCGGCACCGCCTGCAACCCGACGCCTGATCGGACTGTCCGGTTCCGCGCGGCGTTTCGAGACAGCGCCATGCATGAAGACACGACGCCCCGCCTGCCGGCTCCCAACGACATCCGTCTGCGCAAGCTGCTCGACGATACGCTGACCGCGCCGCATTGGCCGGAGGGTTTGGTCATGCGCGCGTTCGAGCATCGGGACGCGCAGGCTTTGCACGCGCTGCTGCAAGAGGTGTTCGACGACGGCACCGACGGGCCGTTCGACGAATGGTGGCCGCGCATTGCCGGCGATGCGGAGTTCGACCCCGCCCTCTGTTTCCTGGCGATCGACGGCAAGGGCCTGCTGGCGGGCGCGGCGCTCTGCTGGACGTCCGGTTTCGTCAAGGACCTCGCCGTCCATCCGGAGGCGAGACGGCAGGGCCTCGGCGAAGCGCTGATGCGGCACGCATTCCTGGCGTTTCGCGAGCGTGGGGCGGCCCATGTCGATCTCAAGACAAACACGGTGAAGAACACCGCGGCCTTCAGGCTCTACGAGCGGCTCGGCATGGTCCCGGTCGACTGGGAAGGCTGACGCTTAAAGCGCGTCGCGCTGAAACGGATTCAGGCGACGCGCTTTAAGTCTTTGTTTTGATGCATGTCGTTGTC
>NZ_JAVIIV010000054.1:0-4760 GCF_033977215.1 Mesorhizobium humile | reverse complement strand
TGGTGAACGGTTTCAGCAAGTGGCCGCAAGAGGAGCGCAATCGGCAGGCCACGGTCGCCATTGGCGAGGAGGTCCTTCGCCGCGCCGATCGCCCGGATGTCGGGCTCTCCGATTTTACTGCTCAAGGCTTGGCGATCCTGGTGAACGGCTTCGGCAAGTGGACGCAAGAGCCGGTGTGCTATCAGGCTCTGGTGGAGATCGCCCGCGGTCTCGGCCCCACGGGCCGTCGCTTCGGCGCGTTCGCGACGCCACCGCTTGCGATGGTCGCGAATGGTCTGGCGCGCGGTATCCTGCAGGGCGAGGAAGCCGGGGAGGTGGTCGAACCCGCTTTGCTGAAGGAGCGGCTGCAGCAGCTGGCGCATTATCTCCACTATGCCGATGACCGGCTGCAGCAGGCCGATGTCCTGGCCATCGCCAACATCTTCAAGGCCCTGAGCAAGGCGCAGTTGTCCGACGATCTGGGTGTGCTGGCAAAGCCGGGGCTGGAGCGGCTGGAGGCGCTGCGCGCCACGCCCGCCTTCGAGCGCGACAACAACCTGGAGACCATGGGCAATCTGTGCGCCGCCCTGCTGCCGCTGGCGCGCAGCCCGCGGCCGGCGTTGCGCTGGTACCGCAGGCCGGCGCTGAACCTGCTCAACGCCATCCAGCCGGTGGTGGAGCGCAAGATCGAGGCGCATCTCGAGGCAGGCCAGGCCGAGCGCGACAGCGGCGCCAATGCAAGCCGCTGCCCGGCGCTGTCGGTCTATCAGGTGCTCAAGACCCGCGCGGTGCTGGAGAAGCTCTACCGGCGGCCCTATGTCGAGGGCGACAAGCTCGCCTTGCGGCGCCGCCAGGAAGAGCTGCACGCCAAGACCAGCCAGATCCTGGACAGCGCCCGCGCCCTCATCGAGACCGACCTTTCCAACATGAGCTGGAACGTGATCGCCGAGATCGAGGCGGAGGGGCCGCTCGACGCGCTCGACACCTTCATGGCCCAGAACGCGCCGAGCGTCCAGGCCCAGCATGCCGCCGCCGTCTTCGATGTCCATGGCGTGCTTGAGGCCATGGACCACGAGCCGCGGCCGCCGCAAGGCGATGCCGGACTGATGCGGCTGCCGGTGGTCGACATGCAGGGGCGGCCGCTGGCCGGCGAAGCGGAGCTGCGCTATTCCATCTTCCACCGCCTGACCTCGGGGGCTGTCAAGGTGGTTGCGGTGCAGCTGCCGGGCAAGCCGAGCGCCTTCATGCTGGCGCGCACGCTCAGCGTCGAGGGCGTGCCCTACCGCATGGACCTGTTCGGCGGCAGCAAGCTGAAGGCGCCGCAAAAGTCCCTGGCCCAGCTTGCCGCCCGCCTGCCCGGCGCGACCGACGAGGCCACCGGCGGCAAGCTTTTGGCGATCCCCTATGCCGACACGGCGCCGGGGACGGCCTTCGAGCAGCTGGCGCGGGCCTGGGCGCCGTTCAAGGAAGCCTATTACTACACCCAGCGCCGCGGCTTTGCCGCGCCGCCGGACATCCCCGGGCTTGGCCCGCACGACTATGCGCTGGAAGGCGCCTTCAGGCTGTCGCTCCTGCCCGACCGCCCGGCAGGGGCAGCGCATCCCTTCAGGCTCGCCGGGCCGGACGGCCCGATCGCCTTGCGGCCGCATGACGGCTGCGGCTTCATCAGGGCCTCGCTGGCCGAGCGCATGCCGGCCATCGCCCGGGCCGTCCGCCCGGACGGCGCCGCGCCGGTGCGTGTCTTTGGCCAGGGCAAGCGAACCTCGGTGCCGGCCTCGGCCCTGCAGCATTATCCGCGCGACGCAGCGGTGGCCGAGGAGACGCGCGAGAAGGCCGAGGCCTGGCTCGGCAGCCGTGAGCAGCCGAGGCTGACGGCCGAGGAGCTGTTTCGGACCGTCACCTCTGGCCACATCGACGGCCCGGGCGCCGTCGCCGTGCCGTCCGGCGACGGACGCCTTTATGTGCCGACGCTCAAGAGCGAGACCTTGACCGGCGATGGCGGCGTGCTTGTCGGGCGCTCGCCCTACGACAAGCCGAACCTGCGCCCGTTCGCCGCCGGCCAGGTCAGGTCGGCGCGCGACGGCGACGCGACCGCGGCGTTCCTGGACCGGTGCGTGGCCTTCCAGTACAGCTTCAACGTCGCGCACAAGTCGGGGGAGAGGCTTGCCGCCGACGATCCGACCTTGTTTGCCAAGGGCATCCTGATCGTGGTGCCCGACCGGATGTGGCCGGCCGCCTTCGCCGAGCGTTCGGTGGTGATGTCGGCCGAGGACGTCAAGTGCCATTCGCACTGGCTCGAGGGCAAGGACCGGGTCAAGGCCGACACCGGGCTCGACTGCGTCGGCATCCTGCAGGCGACGGAGGTGTTCGCGCCCGGCTCGCTGGTTGCGGTGCCGAGCGCCGAACAAAAGAAGCTCGACGGCGATTTCGACGGCGACACCGTTGTCATCGTCGGCGACCGGCCCAGGCTCTACGAGCATGTGCGCCAGTTCGACCAGAAGGAGCAGGCGCGCGGCCTGGCCTCGCTGAAGCCGCCGAAGTCGCACACGCCGGCCATCGAGAACGGCGACTACCAGTTCAGCCGCTCCCGGCAGATCCTGTCGGCCACCCAGCAGGTGCTGGAGAGCTACAGCTGCCTGCAGCGCAACGTCCTGGCGCAGCCGCTTGAAGCGCAACGCTGGTTTGCCGAGCGTGCCGTCTTCGGCACTTACGAGGGCATTCACCATGAGCTCAGGGCCGACATCCGCGTCCAGCTGCAGGCAGAGCGGCCGGACGGCCAGGCCATGCAGGGGCTCCTCGACCGGGCCAGGCAGGACGGCGAGGCGGCCCGGCATCCGGTGGCCCGCGAACTGGCCGCCTTGCTGGTCAGCGAGCTCGAGACCTGGGCCCACCAGGGCAATGACGAGCAGCCCAACGGGGAGCAGCCCAAGGGCGAGCCGTTGGCGCGAGCCACGGCCTCGACCAGCGCAACTGCTGCCGTCAGCGCCGCCGCCGGCGCGCTTTTTCCCGAGCTTGCCGAATCCTATCCGGCAGCCGCGGACGCCAGGGAGCGCGTCGAGCTCCTGCTCGACCACTGCCGGGCGCGCATCGATCCGCGGCCCGACGGCTACAACCCGCAGGATCTGCATGAAAGCGCCATCAACCTGTTGAGCGTCGGCATCAAGGTCGGCACCGACGCCTACAAGTCCGACACCGGGGCGCGGCTGTTCATGAAGAAGAGCGCCGATCTGCAGCGGCTCCTGCAGCAGGTCCCGGGCCTGAAGCCGGCGCCCTATGTCAAGGCGCTGGCGGCAACGCTGCACCAGGGCCGCTTCGACGTCGACGCCAGCCTGGCGGATCTGAAGGACAATCCGACACTGGCGGCCTCGGTCATGGAGGCCTCGATCAAGCTTGCCGCCGCGAACGGCATCCTGCCCAGCCCCTTGGACGTCGCGGAAGCCGACGACCCCGCCGCCACGATCACGCTGAGCCGCGAGCAGGCCCTGGAGCACGCCAGGCGCGCAGCCCAGCGCGCCGCGGCGGAGGAAGGCGCCATCACCGCGACCGCGCAGGCGGTCGCCGCGCTTTTGCGGCAGGCCGGCATCGAGGTGACCATGCCGCATCTCGAGCAGCGCCTGCGCGGGCGCGATTCGATGGCCGACGGGCTCACCGGCCAGAGCGTGAGCGCCGCGCCCGAGGCCCAGCTGCTCACCAATGCGGTGCGCCATGTCTTCGAGATCCCGGATGCGGCCCTGACGCGCGCCTTCAAGACGGCCGTGCTGGCCTTCGAGGAGCGCGGCTACAGCGAGGTCGAGACAACCAACTGGTTCAGGATGCGCACGCCGAGCTTCCTCGCCATCCGCACCGTGTTCAGCACCCCGCAGGGCTATCGCTTCGAGGCCGAGTTCCATACGCCGGCCAGCTACCGGGCCAAGCTCGCCAACCACGACCTCTACAAGCAGATCGGCTGGCTGCGGCGGCATCCCGGGCCGGACGCCGAGCAAAAGGCCGACGAGCTCGTGCAGAGCGTGCGGGACAGATGCCTCGAGGTCGCCATTCCCCCTGACGCCTCCAGCATCCCCCACTGGGGCTCGGCGGGCCACAGCCGGTCGCGGACGGCTGGGGCCTCCAGGTTGGCCACCGCCGACCGGGCAAGCCAGCCCGCGGCCCCCCGCTCGCCGCAGGCCGGCGCGATCATAGCCGCCCTCGGCATGCGCCCGGTGGTGCTGGTCGGCATGCCGAGCAGCGGCAAGTCGACCATCGGCCGCGAGCTTGCCGGCAAGCTGGGGGTGAAGTTTGTCGACACCGACAAGGAAATCGTGCGCGAGCACGGCAATCTGAGCGATCTGTTCGCGCGCCAGGGCGAGGCCCACTTCAGACAGCTGGAGGCCGAAGAGCTCGCCAAGCAGCTGGAGAAGGGGCCGATCGTCATCGCAACCGGCGGCGGCGGCTTCATCGAGCCCAACAATCGAGCCCTGATCGGCGAGAAGGCGGTGTCGGTCTGGCTCGACACCAACCCGCAAGTGATCCGCAGGCGCCTCAGGAACGACACCAGCCGGCCGCTGCTGCAAGGCCCCGACGGCGAGCAGAAGCTAAGCCGCATGTTCGACGAGCGCCGGCCGCTCTACCAACAGGCCGATATCACGGTGGTCCCGCCCTCCGCAAAGGACAAGGAGAACGCCGAGCCTTGCGTGAAGGCGCTCCACGCCTACCTGTGCGGCGGCGAGGACGCAGCCGCACAGACCCTTGCCAACGAGACCCCTGCTAACGAGACACAGGCCAACGAGACACAGGCCAACGAG
>NZ_JAVIIV010000053.1:0-5211 GCF_033977215.1 Mesorhizobium humile | reverse complement strand
AAATCGATGGACATGGTGGCCTTCGAAGCCGGCTTCGGCAGCGCCACGTCGCTGCGCCAGCATTTCGCCGCAAGGCTCAGGACCTCGCCCTTGCAATATCGGCGCGAATTCTCAAGGCGAGGTGGTCCAGGCGAGCGCCGCGCCCGCGCTTCCTCGCGCTGATCCGACAGGACGATTTGCTCAGCCTCCCCTTGTCGGCCGCGCCGGATCGCCGACGACCGTGCGGTTGTCGGCAACGTCGCGCGTCACCACCGCGCCGACGATGGCGCCCTCGCCGATGCTAACGCCGCGAAGGATGATCGCGCTGCCGCCGATCCAAGATTGTCGCCGATCTCGAAAGGCCTGGCGATCTCCGGTCCCGCCAGCCCGCCTGCGGCCTCCTTGTGATGCTCGGCGCAATAGATCTGCAAGCAACCTGCCCCTGCCGATGCGGGCTGGGTTCGACGACCGTTATGTGCTCATCGGCCGTCGACATCACCCGCTGCGGCACAAGCGGATTGCCCTCGAGGCGCATCCGCGAGTGGAGCGGTGACGCCGCCCCGGTTCAACGCAGAAGTCAATCCACCTTTCATTTCCGCCTTTCAAATTCGGAAAGCCATCTTCGGCTAAGTGGTATTACAGTTTCCATAAGTGGTATCTAAGCAGGTCAGGAATTTCGCAGATTCTTGCAAGAAACCACAGAGAAATCGCTTGAAATTCGCGATTTTTTGATATCTCATCACTCCAAGGTTGCAAATTTTACACCATAAGACGCGACCAATATAATACCACTTTCACTGAGATTTCAAAACAGGGGGAATGTTATGAATCAGATAAATATACGTGGTTTGTCGCATGCTCTGCGGAATGGTCTCTGTCGCGCTCTACTGGCTACGACCGCCCTGTCTCCGGCGCGAAGGTCGAAGTATGCATGGACGGCAGTTGCCTTCGGTAGCTTGATCGTTCCGCAAGTTAGCCATGCGCAAGTCGCCGATCCCCAGCTTTCCACAACCTTTCAGCAATTCACCAAGGGCGACACTGATTTCAAGCTGAACAGCGCCAGCAGGGTTGTGCTCAGCGCCGACGATCCTGACCTCATAACGACGCTCAACGATCCGCGCGGATGGCTGCAGAAACTGCGGTATGCGTCGGGTTTCCAACTGGAAATTGTCGTAGCGAAAGACGCCGGCAAGAATGACATTCTGTTGTCAAACACTCCGGATGAGAGCTTCTTCGATGCTGCCGCCAGCGTGGTAGTCGATACCAATCCTGGCCAAGCCGATAACGTCTCCCGCAGCAATGAAGGCAATATTCTGCGCGAAGGTTACCAATACAACGCGAGCGAAAATGGTCTGACCATTAAATTCAACGAAGCCCAAGGCGCGCTACGCGGATTTCAAACATTGGCCACCCTTCTTATGAATGATGGTAATGCGCCAGGTCAGCATAACACCATCATCGGCGGAACGGGTCTCGATTTCCCCACCTACGAAAACCGCCGCATCATGCTCGATGTTGCCCGGCAGTTCATGCCCGTTGATCAACTCATCGGCTACATGGACAAGATGAGTCTGCACAAGCTGAATGAACTGCATATTCATCTGAATGACAGCGCCGAAGGACCTGACGGGGTCAAGCGCGGCTACTTTCGTCTCTTCAGCGACAAATATCCCGGCTTGGTTCCACCCGACGGCAAATACTATACACAAGACGACTGGAAGAAGCTTGAAGCAGCCGCATCACGTTATGGGGTCGAGATTATACCAGAATTTGATACCCCGGGTCATTCCATGGCATTTTTGAATGACAACCCCAATCTTCCCAAGGTGTCAGGGAACAATGACGGCATCGACACCTCAAACCCCGGTCCGGTAGTCGATTACATCGCAGGCGTGATCAACGAGTTCAGGCCTTGGTTTAAATCGGAAACCATCCATATTGGCGGCGATGAAGTATTCAATGGCAATAACAATGACCGTGTCACATATCTGAACGCTCTTTACGACCGGCTGGTACAATCCTCTACCAATCCCAATGGTTTCAAGAATTTCTGGGTATGGTATGATGGCCCAGATGCTCCCGTCGATGACCTCAACAAGAACATTGGTATCGAACATTGGATCAATGACATTGGTACCGGTCGCGGTGGCCGCGACAAGTGGATCGATATTCAGAATAATAATTTCTATTTTGTGCCGCAGGTTCAGTGGTTCCAAAGAACTGGCCTTGAACCGAGCGACGCTTACCAATTCTACATTGATCGCCTGAAACAATTTGTAAAAGATGGCAATCCAGCTCCAGACGGCATGGGATTTGCCGTTTGGAACGACATCACCCTGAAGAGGGAGCTGGGTGTGGACTACATCAATGCTGGAATGCAAAAGAGCCTGCCTGGCATGGGACTGATCAATTGGCGCGGTGTGGTACGCAACGCTGACGGCTCTATTGTTCCCTATGCGGACTTGCATCTGGAGGATCAGATCAAGGCGTCGCAGGAAGTGTCGTCTTTCTGGATTCGTGACAGATTCGCTTACATGAATGGTGGGCAGGCGCTTGAGGTCCTGATGGACACCGCCCGACACCGTTTCATCTACAAAGATCCTGTGACTTGGAACAAGGATTATCTGACGTCAAACGGTCCTGCCGATCAGGACTGGATGGCATGGGACGAAGCCGACATGGCCAAGGCGATGAGAGGACCTGTCAATTTCCACCAAACCATGTTCGTCGCTGAACTTGCTGGTGAGGGCAATTCGATGGTCACCCAACCAGGCTGGACCTGCCGTGATGTTGGTTTTGCCCTGGGTGAAAAAACGCGTTCGTCTTGCGATGCGGATACATGGAGCAATGACATCACCGATGAATCGGGCGCTGCCAAGGCCCGGATTGATGCCTGGAATCTTCGTAAAGTCGCCCTCGGCATCGAGAACGCAACTTCGGCAGACGAAATTCTCTCGGGCGTCACAGAAGCCACTCTCAGTGCGATTCCCGCAGCACGCAAATTGATCAAATCGGTTTTCGATGCGGCTACCAATACGAGAGATGATTACTTTAAGCCGAGTGGACAGCTTGGAGATGCCTTGACAGCTGTTGATGCTGATCCTGTTGCCAAAGAGATTTATCGAAGGTTCTTGAACGTAAGCTTTGAGAATAGATATTGGCAATTCTACGGAAGTGGAGCCGCAAAATACGCCGAATTTCTGGCAGCCACATCTGATGGCAAGCTGGCTGAAGTTATCGCAGTAGAACGCGTCGGCCCGGTCATTGCCGAATACGACGCAACACAACCTGTTATCGATGCCCTTTCGACGAAGACATACACACCCGGCGGGTTGTCGAAGCTCGGACCTGGCTCGCTGCGGCTGACGGGTGACAGCACCTATAGCGGCGACACGTTGGTCAATGGTGGCCTGCTGGCGGTCGACGGCTCGATTGTGTCGACGGTGACAGTCAACAGTGCCGGCACACTGGGCGGTGTCGGCCGTGTCGGGGCATTGGTGGCCAAGGACGGCGGCTGGGTATCGCCGGGCAATTCTATCGGTACGCTCTCGGTCAGCGGTGACGCCAAGCTGGAGAAGGGCAGCGGCCTGCTGGTCGAGGTGGATGGGGACGGCAATTCAGACAAACTTGCCGTCGACGGCAAAGCGACGCTGCTCGGCGGTGTTGTCATGGTCATCCCGGAAGTGCCTGTGCTCACCCAGGCGGTCATGGATACGCTAGTCGGCCAGACCTACACCATCCTGACCGCTGCAGGCGGTGTCGAGGGCACCTTCGCGGGCGCGCAGTCCTACTACACCTTCATCGGCGCCGATCTCGCCTATCATCCCGGTGATGTCACGCTGACGCTCAACCGTGTTGCCTTTGCCGATGTCGGACGCACCTTCAACCAGCAGGAGACTGCAAGCGGCATCGAATCGCTTGGTGCCGGCAATCCGATTTATGATGCGATCCTGGCTTCGACGATCGATGACGACCCGGCTTCGACCTTCGCAGCGCTGTCGGGCGATATCCACGCCTCGCTCAAAGGCGTGTTGATCGAGGATGGTCGCATTGTGCGTGATGCCGCCAGCGCCCGGGTGCGCGCCACGCTGGGCGGCATCGTCACCACGACGGCAGCAACGGATGCCAGCAATGATACCGGGATTGCCCCCACCAACTGGGCTCAGGCTTACGGATCGTGGGCAAGTATCGGCAGCGACGGCAACGCTGCCGAACTTGACCGGAAGATCGGCGGCTTCCTCACCGGTACCGACGGCTTCATCGCCAACGACTGGCGGCTGGGCTTCCTGGTCGGCTATGCTAACACCGCCCTCTTTGGTGCGGCGTCTTCTGCCAACATCGACAGCTACCAGATCGGCGTCTATGGCGGCACGCGATGGGATGCGATTGGGCTCAGCTTCGGTGCCGCCTACGCCCGCCATGACATCGACACAACGCGCAGTGTCGCGGGATATAGCGCTCAAGCCAATTACGGTGGCGATAGCGTGCAGATCTTTGGAGAAGCCGGCTACACGATCGATACTGCCTTTGCGGTCCTCGAACCGTTCGTTGGTGCCGCCTATATGCATCTGAGCACTGACGGCTTCGCGGAGACAAACTCCGGTCCCTACGGTCTGTCCGGTTCCGGCAGTTCCACCGATGTCACAACGACGACACTCGGCCTGCGCGCCTCGCATCACTTCTCGCTTGGCGGCACGAGAGCCACGGCATCAGGCATGATCGGCTGGCGCCATGCCGTCGGCCACGTGACGCCGGAAGCCGCCCTTGCCTTCAAAGGTGGTAACATCTTCGTCAACAGGGGCTCGCCGATGGCCAAAGATGCGCTGGTGTTTGAAGCTGGTTTCGATGTCGATCTGGCAACGAACGCCAAACTGGGCCTTTCCCACAACGGGCAGATCGGCAATGGCTTCAACGCCCACACGGTCAAAACAAATCTCACCATCAAGTTCTAAGAACGATCTTGATGGACCGATCAATTTTAACGGTTTCTGCCTAATTCTACCGCGTCACAAGATATGGTGGCGCGTGCCGATCAGCGCGGAAGGGCGCCACTTCGCGGGAGGCGCCCCTCGTACCCGGAATGCGGATCAGGCGCGCCCGCTACGGCGCGGAAGCCGCCCTTCGGCTAGCCCGCCACGTCGTGCTCTCGCCGCACCGGCAGGGCGGCCAGGCGCAGTTCATTGAGCGCCCGGTCGCGCCGACGCCGAACGCCGACCGGTTCACGCGCGCTCT
>NZ_JAVIIV010000052.1:0-5773 GCF_033977215.1 Mesorhizobium humile | reverse complement strand
GAAGCCCTATTGGCACTGATCGCTTGATCGACAGGTGGAAATCGAAAGGCCCCCGCGAAACGGGGGCCTTTGCGCCTCGACGCTACTGCGCCGCTTGGAGGGTCGATAGTTCTACCGAACTCTGCTGGGGCTTCTGATCGTCGCATGACGTCAGGAACGCCGCCGCGATCAGGAACAAACTCACAATACCGCTCAACTGGGACATGGCGAAACTCCTCCTGTTTCGCCCCGCGCGAATGCGACCATAGATGAGATGGTTGCGCAACGCGCATGACTTATGATGACAGAAATTTGCGCTTCGTGACTCTTGCCCGCGGCAATAATTGCGGCGCCGCCGATTGCCTTTTGCTCCGCTTTGGCTAAGAGGGGCGCGACGCTTCAATCGATCAATCGGGGACATCGCAAATGACCGCCATCATCGACATTGTCGGGCGTGAAATCCTGGACAGCCGTGGCAATCCGACCGTCGAGGTCGACGTGGTGCTGGAGGATGGCTCCATGGGCCGCGCCGCCGTGCCGTCGGGCGCATCGACCGGCGCACATGAGGCGGTCGAAGTCCGCGACGGCGGGCCGCGCTATCTCGGCAAGGGCGTGCAGCGCGCTGTCGAGGCGGTGAACGGCGAGCTGTTCGAGGCGATCGGCGGCATGGAAGCCGAGAACCAGATCCACATCGACCAGACGATGATCGAGCTCGACGGCACCCCGAACAAGAGCCGTCTCGGCGCCAACGCCATCCTCGGCGTGTCGCTGGCTGTCGCCAAGGCGGCCGCGGAAGCCGCGGGCCTGCCGCTCTACCGCTATGTCGGCGGCACCAAGGCGCATATCCTGCCGGTGCCGATGATGAACATCATCAATGGCGGCGCGCATGCCGACAACCCGATCGACTTCCAGGAATTCATGATCCTGCCCATCGGCGCGCCGACGCTGCGCGACGGCGTGCGCTGGGGCTCGGAGATTTTCCACACGCTGCGCAAGAAGCTCAAGGATGCCGGCCACAACACCAATGTCGGCGACGAGGGCGGCTTCGCCCCCAACCTGAAGAGCGCGCCTTCGGCGCTCGATTTCATCATGGAGTCGATCGAGAAGGCCGGCTTCAAGCCGGGCGAGGACGTGGCCCTCGGCCTCGACTGCGCGGCGACCGAGTTCTTCAAGGACGGCAATTACGTCTATGAGGGCGAGAAGAAGACCCGCGATCCGAAGGCGCAGGCCAAGTACCTTGCCAAGCTCGCTGCCGACTATCCGATCATCACCATCGAGGACGGCCTTGCCGAGGACGATTGGGAAGGCTGGAAGATCCTGACCGACCTGATCGGCAAGAAGACCCAGCTTGTCGGCGACGATCTCTTCGTCACCAACACGGCGCGGCTGCGCGACGGCATCCGCATGGGCGTCGCCAATTCGATCCTGGTCAAGGTCAACCAGATCGGCTCGCTGACCGAGACGCTCGACGCGGTCGAGACCGCTCACAAGGCCGGCTACACCGCCGTCATGTCGCATCGCTCGGGCGAGACCGAGGATTCGACCATCGCCGACCTCGCGGTCGCCACCAATTGCGGGCAGATCAAGACCGGCTCCCTGTCGCGCTCCGACCGCATGGCCAAGTACAACCAGCTCATCCGCATCGAGGAAGAACTCGGCAAGCAGGCACTCTACGCCGGCAAGTCGGTGGTCAAGGGCTGATCCAGCCTGTTCGAACAGTATGGAAAGGGCGGGGCGTTCCCGCCCTTTTTCGTTTCCGGCAGTCCTGCAAACCGGTCGCCGTAACCGTCCATTAAGCACAATCGGGCGAAATACGACTCATGGCCGCTTGCGTTCGCGGCCGCGAGGGTTCGGGTCATGTGGACACGTCAGCACAAGCAGAGAAACACCGGCAGGCTGATCATCCCCTCGCTTTGCGTGCTCTTCCTGGCCTATTTCGGCTTCCATGCCTATCACGGCGAATTCGGCATCTATTCCAAATATCGGCTGCAGGCGCGGACGGTCGAACTGCAGGCCCAGCTCGATGCCGTGAAGGCGCGCCGGATCGACTTCGAGCGCCGGGTCCAGCTGATGCATGAAGGCACGCTGGAGAAGGATATGCTTGACGAGCAGGCCCGAAAGGCGCTCAATCTGTCCCAGCCCGACGAAATCACCATCATGTTGCCCGCTCCGACGAAATAACCGAACTTCGGTTAATCATCTTTATTTTCAATGATTCTAATCGCTTAGATGCATGCCAGCCATGCATTTTTCAGCATGGCGCAATGCATTCTTGCGTGTTAGCCTCGCGCAAATCGGTGGGGAGGCGATCGATCTCCCTGAATGTCCGCGAAGAGACGCCAACAGGGAGTGACGCATGGCCACCGCCGCCAAAAAAGCGCCCGCCAAATCCAGACCCGACAAACAGCCCAATCTGTCAGCGCCCAAGCCGGCGGATTTCACCAAGCAAGAAGAGTTTTCCGCCTACCGGCACATGCTCTTGATCCGCCGCTTCGAGGAGAAGGCCGGCCAGCTTTACGGCATGGGCTTCATTGGCGGCTTCTGCCATCTGTATATCGGCCAGGAGGCCGTCGTCACCGGCATGAAGATGGCGCTGGTCGAAGGCGACCAGATGATCACCGCCTATCGCGACCACGGCCACATGCTGGCGATGGACCTGTCGCCGCGCGGCGTCATGGCAGAGCTCACCGGCCGCCGCGGCGGCCTGTCGAAGGGCAAGGGCGGCTCCATGCACATGTTCTCCAAGGAGAAGCATTTCTATGGCGGCCACGGCATTGTCGGCGCGCAGGTGTCGCTCGGCACCGGTCTCGCCTTCGCCAACCGCTACCGCGAAAACAAGAACGTTTCGCTGACCTATTTCGGCGACGGCGCCGCCAACCAGGGCCAGGTCTACGAAAGCTTCAACATGGCCTCGCTGTGGAAGCTGCCGGTGATCTACATCATCGAGAACAACCGCTACGCCATGGGCACGTCCGTGTCGCGCTCGTCGGCCGAGACCGACTTCTCGCATCGCGGCGCTTCCTTCAAGATTCCTGGCATCCAGGTCGACGGCATGGATGTCCGCGCCGTGAAGTCGGCTGCCGACCTCGCCACCGAATGGTGCCGTGCCGGCAACGGGCCTCTGATCCTCGAGATGCAGACCTACCGCTATCGCGGCCATTCGATGTCCGATCCCGCAAAATACCGCTCCAAGGAGGAAGTGCAGAAGATGCGCTCCGAGCACGACCCGATCGAGCAGGTCCGGGTGCGGCTGCTCGACAAGAAGTGGGCAAGCGAGGACGAGCTCAAGACCATCGACAAGGAAGTCCGCGACATCGTCGCCGACGCCGCCGAATTCGCCCAGAATGACGCCGAGCCGGATCCGTCCGAGCTCTGGACCGACATCGTACTCTAAGGAGAGGGCAAGGACATGCCGATCGAAATTCTCATGCCCGCGCTCTCGCCGACGATGGAAGAGGGCAATCTTTCCAAATGGCTGAAGAACGAAGGCGACAAGATCGTCGCCGGTGACGTCATCGCCGAGATCGAGACCGACAAGGCGACGATGGAGGTCGAAGCCGTCGACGAGGGGACGCTTGCCAAGATCGTGGTTCCGGCCGGCAGCGAAGGCGTCAAGGTCAACGCGGTCATCGCCGTGCTTGCCGTCGATGGCGAAGACGTCGACAAGGCCGGCGAAGGCATCGGCGAGGAAGAGCCTGCCAAGGCCGAAGCCGCGCCGGCACCGGCCGCGGCCAAGAGTGAGGCCGCCGCTCCTGTCGCCGCAGCACCGAGGACGGAGGTCGCCGCCGATCCGGACATTCCCGCGGGCACCGAGATGGTTTCCACCACGGTGCGCGAAGCGCTCCGCGACGCCATGGCCGAGGAAATGCGCCGCGACGGCGATGTCTTCGTCATGGGCGAGGAGGTCGCCGAGTACCAGGGCGCCTACAAGATCACGCAAGGGTTGCTGCAGGAATTCGGACCGCGCCGCGTGGTGGACACGCCGATCACCGAGCATGGTTTTGCCGGCGTCGGCGTCGGCGCGGCAATGGCCGGGCTGAAGCCGATCGTGGAATTCATGACCTTCAATTTCGCCATGCAGGCGATCGACCAGATCATCAACTCGGCCGCCAAGACCCTCTACATGTCCGGCGGCCAGATGGGCGCACCGATCGTCTTCCGCGGTCCTAACGGTGCGGCGGCGCGCGTCGCCGCCCAGCACTCGCAATGCTATGCCGCCTGGTACAGCCATGTCCCCGGCCTGAAGGTGGTGATGCCCTACACGGCTGCCGACGCCAAGGGCCTGCTCAAGGCGGCGATCAGAGACCCGAACCCGGTCATCTTCCTCGAGAACGAGATCCTCTACGGCCATTCCTTCGACGTGCCGAAGCTCGACGATTTCGTGCTGCCGATCGGCAAGGCGCGTGTCCACAAGCAGGGCAAGGATGTCACCCTCGTCTCCTTCGGCATCGGTATGACCTATGCGGTCAAGGCGGAGGCCGAGCTGCGCGGCATGGGCATCGACGCCGAGATCATCGATCTGCGGACCATCCGCCCGCTCGACTTCGACACGATTATCGCTTCGGTGAAGAAGACCAACCGTCTCGTGGTGGTGGAAGAAGGTTTTCCGCAGAACTCGGTCGGCGACCACATCGCCAACCAGGTCTCGCAGCGCGCCTTCGATTTCCTCGATGCGCCGGTGATCACCATCGCCGGAAAGGACGTGCCGATGCCTTACGCGGCGAATCTCGAAAAACTGGCGCTGCCCAATGTCGGCGAAGTCGTCGAAGCGGTCAAAGCCGTCACCTATCGCTAGGAGACCAAGCGGATGCCGTCTCTCTGGGTTCTGGCCGCCGTCATTGTCCCTACCGTTGCCGTGGCCTTTTTTGTGCGCTCGATGACCGGGAAATTCGATGCGGTTTTGCTGATGCTCAGCGGTGCTGCCTCACTCGTCTTGGCAATTGTTGCGACTGGTTCCGCACAGGTTGATCAGACCGGTGGCATGATGAGCCTCGAAATGAGCAAAAGCAGCTTCCATTTCGGGGTCTTGCCACCGGTTTTTATCGTCGCCACGCTAACCGTCATGCGCGGCCTGTTCAAATTCATTCAGGAGTGAGCGATGCCAATCAACATCACCATGCCGGCGCTCTCGCCCACCATGGAGGAGGGCAATCTTTCCAAATGGCTCGTGAAGGAGGGCGACAAGGTTTCGCCCGGGGATGTGATCGCCGAGATCGAGACCGACAAGGCGACGATGGAAGTCGAAGCCGTCGATGAAGGCACGGTCGCCAAGCTGGTGGTTCCGGCCGGCACCGAAGGCGTCAAGGTCAACGCGCTGATCGCCATCCTGGCCGGTGAAGGCGAGGATGCCGGCTCCGCGGCCAAGAGCGGCGGCGCCGCCGAGCCAAAGGCCGAAGCTCCGAAAGCGGAAGCCCCGAAGGCCGAAGCGCCCAAGGAAGCACCCAAGCCGGCGGCAGCCGCTGCGGCGCCCGCGTCGGCGAAAGCCGAGCCTGCTCCCGTCGCCAACGGCCACGCCGCCGGTGATCGCGTCTTCGCATCGCCGCTGGCCCGCCGCATCGCCAAGGATGCCGGCGTCGACGTAACGGCGCTGACCGGTTCCGGCCCGCATGGCCGCGTGGTGAAGGTGGATGTCGAGGCGGCGATCGCTTCCGGCGGCGCCAAGGCCGCGCCGGCTGCGAAGGCGCCCGCCGGCACGCCGTCCGCTCCGGTTCCCGCGCCGAAGCCGATGTCGGACGACCAGGTGCTGAAGCTGTTCGCCGAAGGCTCCTATGAGCTCGTGCCGCATGACAACATG
>NZ_JAVIIV010000051.1:0-5999 GCF_033977215.1 Mesorhizobium humile | reverse complement strand
CTGACGGCGCGGGATACGGATCTCGCGGGAAATGTCGGGATCAGCGCGCCCGTCACATACACCTACCAGGGAGTGCCGCAGGGAGCCCCCGACCACGTCGTGGTCGTGATGGAAGAAAATCACAGCTACTCGGAAATCATCGGCAACTCCGCCGCGCCATACATCAACTCGCTCGCCAGTCAAGGTACGCTCTTCACCAACTACTACGCGGTCTCCCACCCAAGCGAGCCAAACTATTTCGCGATTTTCTCCGGCTCAACCCAAGGTATCACAACGGACGGCAGCTTCTTCTTTCCGACAACGCCAACGCTAGCGGGGGAACTGGCGCAGGCCGGCGACCGCTTTGTCGGCTACGCGGAATCCCCTCCAGATCAGGATCACGATCCCTGGGCGAGCTTTGGCGACTCACAGAATACGGGCCAGGATTTCAGCCAGTTTCCAACCGATTTCAGCACGTTGCCGACGGTTTCGTTCGTCGCCCCCAACATCAACGACGACATGCATACCGGTACCATCGCGCAGGGCGATCAGTGGCTCAGTTCGCACCTCAGCGCCTATGCCAACTGGGCGACCACCCATAACAGCATTCTCGTCGTCGCCTTCGACGAGGACGACGGCACGAGTAACAATCACGTCGCGACGCTCGTCTTCGGCGCCGGCGTGGGCGCGGGACAGAACAGCCAGCTCTTCGATCACTACTCGCTCCTGCACACGATCGAAAATATGTATAATTTGCCCGCGCTGGGTTCGACCGGAACGGCGCCTATCATGACCTTCGCTCCGGTGAGCGCCGCGCCGCCGATCGCCTCGATCGCGACATCCGGCACGGGCATTACCAATGGCACCGGCGACCTGAACGCCGGCAAGATCGTCACGCTGACCGTGAACTTCAGCGCGGCGGTGACGGTCAACACAACGGGCGGCTCGCCGCAACTCCTGCTCAACGATGGTGGAATTGCGACCTACAGCGGTGGGTCAGGCACGACCGCTTTGACATTCAGCTATACCGTGGCCTCCGGTCAGAACACCTCAGATCTGACGGTTTCCTCGTTCAGTTTGAACGGGTCGACCATCACAGATCCCGCGACCAACAACGCCAATCTGGCAGGCGCCACCAACTACAATCCAGCCGGGACGCTGCAGATCGACACCACGGTGCCGACAATCGCCATCAACACGATCGCCGGCAACAACAACGTCAATGCCCTGGAAGCACTGACCGGATTCGCCATCAGCGGCACCTCGACCAATGTCGAGAACGGCCAGGTGGTCACGGTCAACATCGTCAACAGCCAGAACGTCGTCGTCGACAGCTACACGACCAGCGATCAGAACAATGCATGGTCGATGAGTGTGACGAGCGCACAGGCACAGGCACTGGCCGACGGGGCCTACACGGTGACCGCGGATGTGGCGGACAAGGCTGGCAATCTTGCCCCGCTTGCCACCAGGGCCCTGATCGTCGACGAAGACAATACACCGGAGGCGCCGATCCTGACGATCGCCAACACGGCTCTGACCGTCCAGGCACGTAGCTCGGTGGCGCTCGGCATTACCGCAACCCCGGTCGATTCCGACGACAGCGTCACCTTGAAAATCGCGGGATTGCCCAGCTACGAGACGATCTCGGCGCCGAGCGGTTACCACGTCAGCAAAGCACTGCAATTGAACGGCACCTACACCTGGACGATCACCGAGACCTCGTCCACGGTGGGCAAGCCGATCTCGGGGCTGACGCTGGCATCCTCCTATAAGGGCACGAACCATCCCGTCGCCACGCTGACGGTCACCGCGAGCAATTCGACGGCTGGCGAAACGGCGAGCGCGCCGTCAAGGACGATGACTGTCACCGATCCTCCGGCGACCACAACCAACCCGACATCGAACCTGCTTGCGCTGTTCAACCAGTATGCTGCCTGGGGTTTCCATGACAGCCGCGCCAACGCCGGTGAGATCGCCCCGGCGTGGTCCCAGCATGGCGGCAACGATGTCTTGGCGATGCTGACGACACCTGGACATTTCGGGCACTGAGGGGGTTCCGGGCATGGCATTCGGAAGCCCTCAGATCGGGCAGGAAGACGATCAGGGGCTTGGTTCTCTGGTCATGCTCCTTCAGTTGAACGGCGTCGCGGCTGAAGGCCCGCAGATACGTCATCGATTCGGCCAGGCGCGCATCGGCACGACCGAAATGCTGCGCTGCGCCAAGGATTTCGGTCTCAAGGCGCGCAGCATAAGAAGCGCCTGGCCGCGCCTCGGCCACACGCCGCTGCCAGCCATAGCGTCGCTCAGGGATGGCGGCTTCCTGCTGCTCGGCAAGGCCGGGGACAACCAAGTCCTCGTCCAGCGTCCCCATGCGCCACGCCCGGAGGCGCTGTCGCGCGCCGAATTCGAAGATATCTGGGACGGGCGCCTGATCCTGATGGCGCGCCGCGCTTCGCTGTCCGACCTGTCGCGGCACTTCGGCATCAGCTGGTTTCTCGGCGCTATCTGGAAATATCGCCATCTGCTGGGCGAAGTCCTCGTTGCATCCCTCTTCCTGCAGATATTCGCTCTTATCAGCCCACTCTTCTTTCAGGTCGTGATCGACAAGGTGCTGGTGCACCGCGGGCTGAGCACGCTGGAGATCCTCACCCTAGGGCTCGTGGCGATCGCGGTCTTCGAGGCAATCCTCGGCGGACTACGCACGTACCTGTTCGCCCATACGACCAACCGCATCGACGTCGAGCTCGGCGCGCGCCTCTACCGCCATCTGATGGCGTTGCCGTTGGCCTATTTCCAGGCGAGGCGTGCGGGAGACTCGATCGCCCGCGTGCGCGAGTTGGAGAATATCCGCAACTTCCTCACCAGCTCGGCGCTGACGCTGGTCGTCGACCTCGCCTTCACTGTCATCTTCCTCGGCGTGATGGTCCTCTACTCCCCGCTCCTGACCCTGGTCGTGCTCGGCGCCTTTCCCGTCTATATCGGCGTGTCGGCGGGCGCGACGCCGCTCTTCCGCAGGCGGCTCGACGAGAAGTTCAGGTGCGGCGCTGAAAATCAGGCTCTGCTGGTGGAGAGCGTCACCGGGGTCGAGACACTGAAGGCGCTGGCGGTCGAACCGCAGATGCAGCGCCGCTGGGAAGAACAGCTTGCCGCCTATGTAAGCGCCAGCTTCAGCGTGCTCAGCCTCGGCAACATGGCGAGCCAGGCCATCCAGCTCGCAAGCAAGATCGTCACCGCTGCCACCCTGTTCTTCGGCGCCAAGCTCGTCATCGACGGCAACCTGACGGTCGGCGAGCTTGTGGCGTTCAACATGCTTGCGAGTCGCGTGAGCGCGCCAGTTCTGCGCCTCGCGCAGATCTGGCAGGATTTCCATCAGGCGCGTCTCTCTGTCGAGCGGCTCGGCGATATCCTCAACACGCAGCCAGAGCCGTCGTTCAGCTCGGGCCGCGCCGCGCTGCCGCCGATCCACGGCGAGATCACCTTCGAGCATGTAAGCTTCCGCTACCGCGTCGACGGCCCGCAGGTACTGCACGATGTCAGCTTTCAATTTCCGCCCGGCCAGATCGTAGGGCTCGTCGGCGCTTCCGGCTCAGGCAAGAGCACGATCGCCAAACTCATCCAGCGCCTCTACGTGCCAGAGAACGGACGCGTGCTGGCCGACGGCGTCGATCTCGCCATGGTCGATACCGCCTGGCTGCGCCGGCAGGTGGGCGTGGTGTTGCAGGAGGATGTGCTCTTCAACCGCTCGGTGCGCGACAACATCGCGCTCGCCGATCCGGCGATGCCGATGAAGGACGTCATCGCCGCGGCCGAACTCGCCGGGGCCAACGAATTCATCCTCGAGTTGCCGGAAGGTTACGACACTGTGATCGGCGAACGTGGCTGCTCGCTCTCGGGCGGCCAGCGTCAGCGCATCGCCATTGCCCGCGCCCTCATTGGCGATCCGCGCATCCTCATCTTCGACGAAGCGACGAGCGCGCTCGACTATGAGAGCGAGCGCATCATCCAGAACAACATGCGGGGCATGGCCGATCGGCGCACCGTCATCATCATCGCGCACCGCCTGTCGATGGTGCGCGATGCCGACCGTATCATCACCATCGATCGCGGCCGCATCGTTGAGGACGGCACGCATGCCGACCTGATGCGCTCGAACGGTCGTTACGCCAACCTCCATCACCTGCAAGCGGGTCAAGCCAATGGCGGCCGCCGGAAACATCGTTGAATTTCCCGCCCGGCGCGTACGCCGCCGCGACTATGAGACCGCGTTCCTGCCCGCGGCGCTCGAGGTCATGGAGACGCCACCCTCGCCCGTCGGCCGCGCCATCGGCGCGACCATCATTGCCTTTTTCTGCCTGGCGGCCGCCTGGGCGACCGTCGGTCAAGTCGACATCGTCGCGACCGCTCCCGGCAGGATCGTGCCCAACGACCGCGTCAAGGTCGTCCAACCGTTCGAGACAGGTGTCGTACGCGCCATCCGCGTGCGCGACGGGGCCCCGGTGAAGGCTGGCGACGTTCTGATCGAGCTCGACCCGACAATCAGCGCGGCCGAGACCGACCACATCAAGAGCGATCTCGTCGCGGCCGAGCTCGAGGTGGCGCGGTTGCGGGCGGCGCTTTCGGGTCATGCCAATCCCCTCGACGATTTCATCGCCCCCGCCGATGCAAGCCAGGCCTTGATCGATACGCAGCGTCGCTTCCTTACCATGCAAACGGCCGAGCAAGACGCCAAGGTCGCCGAGATCGCGCGCCAGCTCGCCGAGAAGGAGGCGGAAGGCGAGACAATCGCCGCCACCATAGACAAGCTGCAGGCGGTTCTCCCGCCGCTCCAGGAACGGGCCAATGTGAGCAAGAACCTTTACAACAAGGGTCTCGCGTCCAAGATTACCTATCTCACCGACTTGCAGGACCTGATCAGCCAGCAGCACGATCTCCCGGTCCTGGAGAGCCGCCAGGGCGAGGTCAAAGCGGCTATCTCGGTCTTGAAGGAGACTCGCGCAAGAGCCGAGGCCGAATACCGTCGCTCGCTTTTCGATGATCTGGCAAAGGCAGAACAAAAAGCGGCAGGTCTCGCCCAGGACATGATCAAGGCAGAGCACAGGGCGAAGATGCAAACCCTGACTGCCCCGGTCGACGGCGTCGTGCAGCAGCTTTCCGTGCATACGATCGGAGGCGTCGTCACGCCAGCGCAGGCACTCGCGGTCGTGGTGCCGGCCGATGCCGCCCTCGAGATCGAGGCAATGGTGTCGAACAGCGATGTCGGTTTCATATCCGCGGGCCAGGACGCAGCGATCAAGGTCGATACCTTCAATTTCACGCGGTACGGGCTTCTGCACGGCCGTGTGCTCGGCGTCTCGCGTGATACCGTTACGAATGACAGGCGTGGTGACGCCGTGCGGGACTCCTCGTCGAGCGCGGAGAGTTCGATCCCCGAGAAGAAGGACCAGGGGCCTGCTTACCTGGCGCGCGTCTCGCTGGACCGCACGCAGATGCAGATCGAGGGCCGGTCCGCCGATCTCTCGCCCGGCATGTCGGTCACGGTCGAAATCAAGACCGGTTCGCGCCGCATCATCAGCTATTTGCTTTCGCCGCTGCTCCGCTACAGGCAGGAAGTCTTGCATGAGAGGTGAGATGGTTTGCTGTGTCGACTCGGCTGGCCGCTGAAATGCGACGACGCGGTGTTTTATGCCTGGGTGCGATTAATCAGGTGGGCTCGTTCAAATGAACGATCAACCCGCAGATAATGAGGGGTAGTCTGGCTTTCGCGGCATCAGGGATAGTTCGGCCGGGATTCGGAGGCTGGACATGTGCGGAATCGTTGGAATTGTCGGCCATTCGCAGGCCGCGCCACTTCTCGTCCATGCGCTGAAGCGGCTCGAATACCGCGGCTACGACTCGGCCGGCATCGCGACGGTCGACAAGGGTGAGCTTGGCCGCCGCCGCGCCGAAGGCAAGCTCATCAACCTTGAACGCCGGCTGAAGGAAGAGCCGCTCGACGGCACGATCGGCATCGGTCACAC
>NZ_JAVIIV010000050.1:0-2500 GCF_033977215.1 Mesorhizobium humile | reverse complement strand
AACCGAGTGATCTAGCCATGAGCAGGTTGAAGGTAAGGTAACACTTACTGGAGGACCGAACCCATAACTGTTGCAATAGTTCGGGATGACTTGTGGCTAGGGGTGAAAGGCCAATCAAACTCGGAAATAGCTGGTTCTCCGCGAAATCTATTTAGGTAGAGCGTCGACCGAATACCCCAGGGGGTAGAGCACTGGATGGGCTAGGGGTCCTCACCGGATTACCAAACCTAACCAAACTCCGAATACCTGGGAGTACTAGTCGGCAGACACACGGCGGGTGCTAACGTCCGTCGTGAAAAGGGAAACAACCCTGACCTACAGCTAAGGTCCCCAAGTTATGGCTAAGTGGGAAAGGATGTGAGGATCCCAAAACAACCAGGATGTTGGCTTAGAAGCAGCCATCATTTAAAGAAAGCGTAACAGCTCACTGGTCTAAATAAGGGTCTTTGCGCCGAAAATGTAACGGGGCTAAAGCCATACACCGAAGCTTAGGGTTCGTGAGCAATCACGAGCGGTAGCGGAGCGTTCTGTAAGCTGATGAAGCCGTACCCGTGAGGGGCGGTGGAGGTATCAGAAGTGCGAATGCTGACATGAGTAACGTAAGGGGAGTGAGAGACTCCCCCGCCGAAAGACCAAGGGTTCCTGCTTAAAGTTAATCTGAGCAGGGTTAGCCGGCCCCTAAGACGAGGCGGAAACGCGTAGTCGATGGGAACCACGTTAATATTCGTGGGCCTGGAGGTAGTGACGGATCACACAAGTTGTCCAATCTTATCGGATTGAAAGGGCAGCGGAGTGGTTCCAGGAAATAGCTCCTCCTTATAGACCGTACCCGAAACCGACACTGGTGGTCAGGTAGAGTATACCAAGGCGCTTGAGAGAACTATGCTGAAGGAACTCGGCAAATTGCACGCGTAACTTCGGAAGAAGCGTGACCCTTTTCTGCGCAAGCAGGGGAGGGTGGCACAGACCAGGGGGTAGCGACTGTTTATCAAAAACACAGGGCTCTGCGAAGCCGCAAGGCGACGTATAGGGTCTGACGCCTGCCCGGTGCTGGAAGGTTAAGAGGAGGGGTGCAAGCTCTGAATCGAAGCCCCAGTAAACGGCGGCCGTAACTATAACGGTCCTAAGGTAGCGAAATTCCTTGTCGGGTAAGTTCCGACCTGCACGAATGGCGTAACGACTTCCCCGCTGTCTCCAGCATAGACTCAGTGAAATTGAATTCCCCGTGAAGATGCGGGGTTCCTGCGGTTAGACGGAAAGACCCCGTGCACCTTTACTATAGCTTTACATTGGCATTCGTAGTGGCATGTGTAGGATAGGTGGTAGGCTTTGAAACCTGGGCGCCAGCTCAGGTGGAGCCACCCTTGAAATACCACCCTTATTACTATGGATGTCTAACCGCGGCCCGTTATCCGGGTCCGGGACAATGTATGGTGGGTAGTTTGACTGGGGCGGTCGCCTCCTAAAGAGTAACGGAGGCGCGCGATGGTGGGCTCAGAACGGTCGGAAATCGTTCGCTGAGTGCAATGGCATAAGCCTGCCTGACTGCGAGACTGACAAGTCGAGCAGAGACGAAAGTCGGTCATAGTGATCCGGTGGTCCCGCGTGGAAGGGCCATCGCTCAACGGATAAAAGGTACGCCGGGGATAACAGGCTGATGACCCCCAAGAGTCCATATCGACGGGGTTGTTTGGCACCTCGATGTCGACTCATCGCATCCTGGGGCTGGAGCAGGTCCCAAGGGTATGGCTGTTCGCCATTTAAAGCGGTACGTGAGTTGGGTTCAGAACGTCGTGAGACAGTTCGGTCCCTATCTGCCGTGGGTGTAGGAATATTGAAAGGATCTGTCCCTAGTACGAGAGGACCGGGATGGACGGATCTCTGGTGGACCTGTTGTGGCGCCAGCCGCATCGCAGGGTAGCTATATCCGGACGGGATAACCGCTGAAGGCATCTAAGCGGGAAACCCACCTTGAAACGAGTATTCCCTGAGAACCGTGGAAGACGACCACGTTGATAGGCCGGGTGTGGAAGAGCGGCAACGCTTGAAGCTTACCGGTACTAATAGTTCGATAGGCTTGATCGTTCTCATTACTTATATCCATCCGACAAAGTCGGATGGTCTGCCAGCGCTCACGCATGAGCGGCCCTTACGGGCCTATGCTCCGCGAGGGCGCCGGACGACCGGCGACGCGTAGTCGCGCTTGCGGGCTTCGCCCGTAGGCGAAATGCAGACGTCGCCTTGGCACGAAAAGACAGGCATCTGGCACAAGCAGATAGCGAGCAGTTATCCCTACTCGCTATTGGCTACTGCCTAATCCCTAACCCAGCTTCTCGATTTGAACGTGCGTTTTGCCGACCTGGTGGTTATGGCGGAGCGGCTGCACCCGATCCCATTCCGAACTCGGCCGTGAAACGCTCCAGCGCTGATGGTACTTCGTCTCAAGACGCGGGAGAGTAGGTCGCTGCCAGGTCTGCTAAGCGCACGTTCACCTCAAATC